>NZ_LT559258.1 GCF_900083545.1 Alistipes provencensis
GCAGGGCGTCGAAGCCCGTCCGCAGGCCGTCGGCGGCGACGGCGCGCGCAGCGGCCGCGAGGTCCGCAGGAGCGTGGTTGAGCGACGAGCAGATGCCCGCATATTTATATAATGTAGCGGTCCGGCCCTTGTCGCAGCGCACCGTGGCGGTATGGCGGACCTTCTCGGGTTGTGTCTCACAACGAAATTCCGCGCCTTCGAGCTCCACGGCCTGCGCCCACGCGGCTTCGAAACCGCTCTTGCGGGTGCGGCTCTGCGTGACGTCGGCATCGGTTGCGACCGGCTCCCAGAATTTCTCGTCGTAATTGGCGTCGGCGTTGCGCACGTCGGCGTCGATATGGGGCGAAAAGGTGATCTCGGCGGCACGGTTCAGCGGCGTGACGGCATATCGGATGACACCCAGTTCGCGGCGCGGAAGCGGCAGGAAGCGGACAACCTCGACCGAGATTTCGACGCCGCTGCGCATCGTGACCGTCATGCGGCGCGTCAGCACCGAGCGGCGCATGTCCAGCTCGCGGTAAAAGTCCTTCACCGCGACCGTCGCCAGATCGAGCGGTTCGCCGTCGACCCCGACATCGACCCCGATCCAGAAGGCCGCGTTGAGCACCTTGGCGAAATACTCCGGGTAGCCGTTCTTCCACCACCCCACGCGCGTCTTGTCGGGGTAATAGACCCCGCCGATGTAGTTGCCCTGAAGCGAAGGGCCCGAGTAGCGCTCCTCGAAATTGGCGCGGCCGCCCATGACGCCGTTGCCCAGTGCGAAGAGCGATTCGGCGGCTTCGACCCGTGCGGGATCGAAATCGGCCTCGGCGATCCGCCAAGGGTCTATGACAAGGTTCAGTCTATTTCTCTGCATAACATTTCAAACGTAAATCCTTCGAAACCGTCCAACTGCATCGTCGCCCCCGCGAGCAGGGGGCTGCCCCCGATGCCCACCGAACGCATGCCGGCGCGCGC
>NZ_LT559259.1 GCF_900083545.1 Alistipes provencensis
AGGCGCATGCGGCGGCCGCCCAGACCAGCGCAACGGTCACGGAGGCGGCCGCGGCGGTCCACCACCCTGCGGCGGCCGACAGCCCGAGCACCGCCGCCAGCAGCAGTGCCGGGAGGAGAATCCACCGCCGGGGTACGCGCCATCCCGAACCGGGCCTCGCCAGCAGCGGTTCCCACAGGGTCCGCCGCCGACTATACGGGATTTCCCGCAGAGGCCGCATCCCGAAACCGCCCGCGGCGACCAGCGCCTCGCGGCTCAGGAGCACGGCGGGTTCACCCAAGTACGAGCGCACGAGGTCGAGCGCTCCGGGCGGTTCGGAGCCCAGTTCCGCAACAAGGCGTTCGACGGCTCCGGGCATCAGATATCGCCCCTCGCCGACGGGAAGCAGGTAGTCATAGGTGGCTACGGCGGCGGCCGCGTCGAGATCGCCCTCAACACCGTCGAAAGCCCGGTCGACGAGCACCAGCCGCCGGAAGCACCGCCTGCGCGAACGTCCCAGCGCCCGCACCCCCACGACCTCCAGTTCCCCCGTGGAGGCCCACTCGACACGGATCATGCGGTAGCGGGCGGCCAGTGCGCCGAACTCCGCGGCCTGACGCCGGGAGTCGAGCACCGCGACCACCTCGTAACGTGAATATTCGGGCGAAAGCAGGTTTTCGAGTTGTGCGGGATCGGTCACGCCGCTGCAAAGGACCGAAATGCCGATGCCGTCGGGGGCATCGCTGTATGCGGCGCGTGCGGCGGCGGCCAGCAGGCGCCGTTCCCGGGCCCGCAGGACGAGCAGCAGCAGCGTGCAGGCGCACACCGCCGCGGCGACGAACAGCAACAGCAGGACGAGTTTCATGCCAGAGAACGTTTATAGGATTGTACGAGCGATTCGCAGTAGGTGCGTTCGCGGGCGTCGAAAAGCCGGCGGAGGAGCCCCGGGGAGTAGCCCTCGGCGGCCATATAGCGCATCAGGGCCTTGCGTTCGGCGGGGCTCATCACGGCCAGCCGGCGGCTGACGCGGCGGCGCGTCAGCGGACGCCGCAGGGTGCAGAGCGTGTAAAGCGCCTCACGCCCCACTTCCGGGACTTCGTCCCCGGCCACGATCCGCAGCAATTGCCGCTCGGCCTCCTCGATGCCGAACTGCCGCACGATGCTCAGCCCCACGACCCGCAGGTTGCGGCAGGGCGACTCCACGAGCGGTTCGTAGGCGATCGGCAGCCTGCCGCGCCGCAGCAGGATCAGTATCTCCCCCACCTCGCACGCCGAGAAGGGCGCGGGGTATTCGGCCATCAGCCGCAGGGCCGTCGAAGGATCGGCCGACAGTTGCACCATCAGCGCCTGAAACCGGACCCGACGGTCGCGGCTCCGGGCATAGCGTGCCGCGCGGGCAGCCACGATGCTGTCGAGCGGCAGGCGGGCCAGCAGCAGCAGACAGCGGGCCCGGCGGCTGCCGGGGGTGCGGCGGGGGCGGGTCCGCAGACGTTTGCTTTCACCACTCTGATGGGGGGT
>NZ_LT559260.1 GCF_900083545.1 Alistipes provencensis
CGGCATGAGCGGACCGCCCTGGTCTCTTCGCCGCGGAGACTCGAGGAGGCGCCCCCGACGACGCGCGCCCCGACGACCTTGCCGGCACGGTCCACCGTGATCGAGACCTCCACATCGCCGCCGCCTTCGCACAGATAGGCCGGAACCTCCAGCCAACGCGACGTGCGAACGGGATTCGTCAACGAAAAGGAGACCGTCACGCGCCCCTTGACCTTGCGGTCCTGATGCTCCGAGCCGTCCTCCCTGCCGCGGCGTTCGCGGATCGCGCGCTCCTCGGCCAGCCCCTGCTCGTAAGCCTCGCGGTTGGCCTGCATCCGCGCCTCGGCCTCGGCGGCAGCCCGGTTCAGCTCGGCGGCGTTGGTTCCGCGGTCGTCCCGGAGCTTTTCATTGAGGGCATTCTCGTTCGACGCCTGATTGCGGATGCTCCGCCAGTCGATCTCCTCCTGCGCCTGACGCTCCCGCACCTCACGTTCGAGCCGGGCCTTCTCCTGTTCCAGTTCGGCCAGCGACTGCAGGTCGATGAACATTCCCTGCTGGTGGGAACGGGCCCCCACGACGATCTTCGACGAGACGAAGACGATCATCAGCAGCAGATAGGCGATCAGCGTGACGCACAGACCGATGCGGTGATCGTAGGCCCACGTCCCGGCATCCTCCCTGCGGTTGTCGAAGGGGAGTCGTAGGCGGGGCCGGCGGGGGGCCTGAGGTTTGCTGTCGCGCGGGTTCTCGGTCATTGCTGTCGTTCGGAATTTTGAGCAAAAGTAAGGCTTTTTACCGAAATTTTAATATCTTTATCCAAAATAAACTGCGGCCCGGCAATCCCGAATAAATTTGGTATTGCGCCCGACTTGTATTATCTTTGCGCGAAATATACAAGAAACTCCGCTTATGTCTACCAAACAACAAACGCTGAAGGCTCCGATTTCGTTCTCGGGAAAGGGCCTTCATTCGGGCGTGAAAGTAACCATGACCGTCAATCCCGCCGATCCCGGCACCGGCATCGTATTCCGCCGCACCGACATCGAGGGACAGCCCATAATCCCCGCCCTGTGCGACCATGTCGTGGACACCTCGCGCGGCACGACCATCGAAGCCGGCGGCCACCGCGTCTCGACCATCGAACACATCATGTCGGCGCTCTGGACGCTGGGCGTGGACAACGCCATCATAGACATCGACGCCCCCGAAACCCCGATCCTCGACGGGTCGGCCCGCGAATACGCCCGGGCCGTGGCCGAAACGGGACTGGTGGATCAGGACGCCGAGCGCACGTTCTACCATGTGACCGAGAAGATGGTCTACACGATCCCCGAGAAGGGCGTGGCCATCATCCTCTACCCCGACGACGAATTTTCGGTTTCGGTGCATGTGGACTACAACTCGAAGGTCATCGGCAACCAGTACGCCACGTTCAACCCCGGCGACGATTTCGCCGGCAAGATCGCACCCTGCCGCACGTTCGTCTTCCTGCACGAACTGGAGCCGCTGATGAAGATGAACCTCATCAAGGGCGGCGACCTCGACAACGCCATCGTGGTGGTCGAGAACCCCGTGCCCGACGACCAACTGGAGCACCTCAAGAAGATTTTCGACAAGCCCGACATCGAGATCAAGGCGGGTTACCTGAACAACCTCGAACTGCGCTGCAACAACGAGCTGGCGCGCCACAAGCTGCTCGACCTGCTGGGCGACTTCGCCCTGCTGGGCGTGCGGATCAAAGGCCGCGTTTGGGCCACCCGCCCGGGCCACTTCGCCAATACGGAGTTCATGAAGCAGCTCAAGCACGCCATCCGCAAGGCCGGCGAGAAGCCCCGCTTCACCTACGACTGCCGCAAACCGGCGCTGTACGACATCAACGACATCCGCCGCATGCTGCCCCACCGTCCGCCGTTCCTGCTGGTGGACCGCATCTTCCACCGCGACGCCACCGACGTGGCGGGTATCAAGAACGTGACGATGAACGAACCGTTCTTCGTGGGTCACTTCCCCGAGGAGCCGGTGATGCCGGGCGTGCTGATCGTCGAGGCCATGGCGCAGTGCAGCGGCATTCTGGTGCTGGGCGGCGTCGAGGACCCCGAGAACTACTCGACGTATTTCATGAAGATCGACGGCGTGAAATTCAAGCGCAAGGTCGTGCCGGGCGATACGCTGCAGTTCGAAATCCACCTGCTGGAACCCATCCGCCGCGGAGTCGCCGTGGTCGAGGGCAAGGCGTTCGTCGGCGAGACGCTCGCCTGCGAAGCCGTGATGATGGCGCAGGTAGTCAAAAACAAAAAGTAAGACATGATAAGCAACCTTGCCTACATCCACCCCGACGCGAAGATCGGGGCCAATGCCACGGTGGAACCGTTCGCCTATATCGCCGGCGACGTCGTAATCGGCGACGACTGCTGGATCGGCCCCGGGGCCGTCATCCACGACGGCGCGCGCATCGGCAACCGCTGCCGGGTCCACACCGCCGCATCGGTCTCGTGCCTGCCGCAGGACCTGAAATTCGCCGGTGAGATCACGACCTGCGAGATCGGCGACGACAACGACATCCGCGAGTATGTGACGATCAGCCGCGGCACCGCGTCGACGGGCACCACACGCATCGGTTCGAACAACCTGCTGATGGCCTACACGCACGTCGGGCACGACTGCATCATCGGCAGCAACTGCGTGATCGCCAACCGTGTATCGCTGGCGGGCGAGGTTCACGTCGGCGACTGGGTGGTGATCGGAGGCCATGCCGCCGTGCACCAGTGGACCCACATCGGGGCCCACGCGATGGTTCAGGGCGGGGCGCTGCTGGGGCAGGACCTTCCGCCCTACGTCATCGTGCGCAACGACACGCTGCGCTTCGCGGGCATCAACAAGATCGGGCTTTCGCGCCGCGGCTTCACGCCCGAGCGCATCGCCGAAATCCACGACGCCTGCCGCATCCTCTTCCAGAGCGGCCTGAACTACCTGAACGGCTGCGACGAGGTCGAGAAACAGGTTCCGCAGAGCCCCGAGCGCGACGCGCTGATCGAATTCATCCGCTCGTCGAAGCGCGGGATCATCAAGCCCTACGAATCCAAATCGAAAGAGGAGTAAATTTTGCCTTTAAATATTGGTATATCGATTTTTTTCACTATATTTGCGGTGTCGAAAGACAGACGCAGGAGGTAAGGGGACGGTCAGTCCCCTTATTTTATACTTATGCATGAGCAATTCAGCGATATGACGGATACAAAAAAAATAATCGAAACGGCCCGGCGGCATCTGGAAGGCACGGATTTGTTCGTGGTGGAGTGCACCGCAACGCCGGGCAACGACATCGAACTGACGATCGACAGCGACACGTCGGTGGGCATCGACGCCTGCGCGGAGCTGAGCCGCGCCGTGGAGGCGGAACTCGACCGGGAGGAGGAGGATTTTTCGCTGACGGTCATGTCGGCCGGCATCGGTTCTGAGCTGCGCAGCCTGCGTCAGTACCGCAAGCTCATCGGCCAATCGGTGGAGGTGCTGCTCACGAGCGGCATCAAGATTCTAGCCAAGCTGGACGCGGTGTCGGAGAACGACATCACCCTCTCCTACGAGGAGAAGCAGGCCGTCGAGGGCAAAAAGAAGAAGCAACTGGTGACGGTCACCCGCACCTACCCTTTCGCCGAGATCAAGTCGACGAAGGAGTGGCTGGATTTCAAATAGGACAAAACTAAAAAACAAGATAACGACACAATGGACAATCTCAATCTCATCAGCAACTTTGCCGAGTTCAAAGAGCTGAAGAACATCGACAAATCGACGATGATCGGCGTATTGGAGGACGTCTTCCGCCATGCGTTGCAGAAGCAGTATGAAACGGACGAGAATTTCGACGTCATCATCAACCCCGAGAAGGGAGACCTCGAGATCTGGCGCAACCGCACGGTCGTCGAGGACGGCGCTGTCGAGGACCCCAACACGCAGATCGCCGTGTCGGAGGTGAAGGCCATCGACCCGACCTACGAGATCGGCGACGACTATGCCGATGAGATCAAGCTGCAGTCGTTCGGCCGCCGCGCCGTGTTGTCGCTGCGCCAGAACCTCGCGTCGCGCATCCTCGATCTGGAGAAGGCCAGCCTCTACGAGAAATACTCGGAGAAGGTCGGCGAGATCGTCACGGGCGAGGTGTATCAGGTTTGGAAAAAAGAGGTGCTGATCCTCGACGACGAGGAGAACGAGCTGATTCTCCCCAAGGCCGAGCAGATACCCAACGACTTCTACCGCAAGGGCGACACCATCAAGGCGATCGTCAAGTCGGTGGAGATGAACAACAACCAGCCGCGCATCATCCTGTCGCGCACGGCCAACCAGTTCCTCGAGCGGCTGTTCGAGCAGGAGGTTCCCGAAATCTTCGACGGGCTCATCACCATCAAGAAGATCGTCCGCATCCCGGGCGAGCGCGCCAAGGTCGCCGTGGAGTCCTACGACGAACGCATCGACCCGGTGGGCGCCTGCGTCGGCATGAAGGGTTCGCGCATCTACTCGATCGTCAAGGAGCTGCGCAACGAGAATATCGACGTGGTGAACTACACCGCCAACCCGTCGCTGATGATCCAGCGCTCGCTCAACCCCGCCAAGGTCTCGTCGATCACCATCGACGAGGAGAAGATGACCGCTTCGGTCTACCTCAAGCCCGATCAGGTGTCGCTGGCCATCGGCAAGGGAGGTCTCAACATCCGCCTTTCGAAGATGCTCACCGGTTATGACATCGACGTCTACCGCGAGGTCGAGGAGGAGGACGTGGCGCTGACCGAATTCGCCGACGAGATCGACGGATGGATCATCGACGCCCTGAAAACCGCCGGCTGCGACACCGCCAAGAGCGTGCTGGAACTCTCCGTCGAGGAGGTCGCCGCCCGCGCCGACCTCGAGATGGAGCAGGCGCAGAAGGTCGTCGACATCCTGAAGGCCGAGTTCGAATAATCCAAACCGCAAAAAAAGAGAAACAGACAGAATATGGGTAACGAAAGAAAATTAAGGCTCATTCAGGTTGCAAAGGAGTTCAACGTCGGTCTGAACACGATCACGGACTTCCTGCAGAAGAAGGGCATCAAGAGCGACGGGTCGCCCAACACACTGGTCGACTCGGACACTTATGCCGTTCTGGAGAAGGAGTTCGGGGCCAACCGCAGCGCTGCCGGCGCACGCGACTCGATCCGTGAACGCATCTCCCTGAAGCAGACGACCATTACCCTCGAAGAAGCCAAAAAGCAGGAGCGCGAGGAAGAAAAAGAGGTTGTCATCAAAAGCAATGTCATCAGCGTAAAGGACGAGATCCAGCAGCCGAAGTTCCTCGGCAAGATCGATCTTTCGCCCAAACCCAAGGCCGCACCGGCCCCGCAGCCCAAGGCCGAGGAGACCCCGAAGGCTCCCGAAGCCCCGAAACCCGCCGCTCCGGCAC
>NZ_LT559261.1 GCF_900083545.1 Alistipes provencensis
GTTCCACCTCTTCCCATTCCGAACAGAGAAGTTAAGCTCACTTACGCCGATGGTACTGCGGTTTTCCCGTGGGAGAGTAGGTAGCCGCCTCTTCAAGGTCAGATCGAAAGGTCTGACCTTTTTTTGTGTCATAACGAGTCGTCGCTCTGCATGCTGCCTGCCGTTGGTGCGGCTGACCTTGAATCGGCGGTGCCGCCGACTATATTGATAATCCCTCCAAACCTCCCTTTGAAAAGGGAGGCTTTTGTTTATAGAAGATTTATCGGAAGGTTCGTCAATCGCCAATATTTATGTGAGGCGGGTCGACTCGACTCTCTTAAAGCCGCTTAGATTCGTGAATAATTGCTATATTGGGAAAAATCTGAAAAGACCTATGACTGAATATGTGCGAAATGCTTCGGATGACGGAGCTGTTAAGGCAGAAATCATCGCTTTGGAAAAGCAGGCTTTGGAGCGGTGGAACGACGGGGATCCCGATGGATTTATCGAACTTTCGGCTGACGATGTGGTCTACATGGACCCGGCTTTCGAGCATAAACTCGAAGGTAAAAAGGCGTTGGAGACTTATTATGACCAAGTCAGGGGGAAGATCAAGATAGACCGCTACGAAATGCTGGACCCTGTTGTACAGGTGTCTCCGGGCATTGCGGTCCTGACCTATAATTATGAGGCTTACCGGGACGGATGCGTGTTCCGGATGAACTGCACGGAAGTTTACCGATTGGATTCCTCCGGACCGTGGAGAATCATACACACGCATTGGTCCTTTTTTCAGCCCCACAAATAATCTGTTTTCGCATGATCGAAATCCCCGAATCGCAGACCGTAGCGCGGCAAATCCGTGAAACGCTGGCAGGCCGTACCATTACCGATGTGTTCAACGCTACGCATCCCCATAAGTTCACTTGGTATACGGGTGATCCGCTCGAATATCCGAATCTGCTGACCGGACGGAAGATCGTCGGGGCCGAGGGTTGCGGGGCGTTTATCGACGTGCTGTTGGACGATGACATCCATCTGGCCCTTTCGGACGGCGTGATCCTGCGGCTTTACGGGACCGGGGACCCGATTCCTGCGAAATACCAGTTGCTTCTCACCCTCGACGACGGACGCTTTCTGCTCCTGACGGTGGCGATGTACGGAGGGATCAACGCCTTTCGGGGCGAGCTGGACAATCCCTATTACCGGGGCGCCCGGACGAAATGTTCCCCGCTGGAGGAGCGTTTCGACGCCGGGTATTTCAGCCGGCTTCGGGCCGCGGCGAAACAGAACCTCTCGGCAAAGGCGTTTCTGGCCACGGAACAGCGGATTCCGGGGCTCGGGAACGGGGTTTTGCAGGATATCCTCTTTCGGGCGGGGATTCATCCCAAGCGCAAACTCGCCACGCTGGGGGATGCCGATGCGCAATGCCTTTTCGCTACGCTGAAAAGTGTGCTGCGGGAGATGACCGACCGTGGCGGGCGCGACACCGAGAAGGACCTTTTCGGGACCCCGGGCGGATATGCCGTGCAGCTCTCGCGCAACACCTGCGCGGAGCCGTGCCCGGTTTGCGGCGGACCGATCGTGAAGGAGGCCTATCTGGGCGGTGCCGTCTACTATTGTCCGCACTGTCAACCCCTGAAATAAAGCGCCGTTTACCGCTCTTCCGGAGAGTACCGCCAACTGTGCCAGCGGTTGTGCAGTCCGCAGTGCGGGCAGTAGAGCTTGTAGAGCCCTTTGCCGCATCGGTGGATGCGCAGGCTGCGGGTGTGGCACCGCGCGCAGCGCGAGGTGTTGAGCCTGCGTTCGTAACGTTGGAACAGCAGGATGTTGAACAGGCTCAGCAGGAGGCTGAGGCCTCCCGCGACGGTGCATTCCCGGAAAAATAGCGGGGCGAGGCAGGCGGTCAGCACGCCGAGCAGGATGACGAGGGCGATGCCCTGAATCGCTTCGTTGGGCAGGGAGCGGATGCGCCACATCGGGCGCGTGACGAGGATGCCCGCCGCTGCGGGCACAAAACAGACGATAAGGAGCTGGACGCAGGCTTGCATGGGTGTAGGTACGCCTGTCCCTCAGCGTTTGGGTGATTAAGTTGGGATTAAGTTCGGGGGAGGGTATAAAAAACGTGGGACAAGACTCTGATTTGCTTTCTGAGGCTCTGGAATAACCTGTGCAACCAAATACAGAATGAAGCCCACGTTGGAAACGTGAGCGTCAAACTTCATTCCTTGGTTGCTCTTTAAATTTTCCAGATTTTCAGAAAGCAAGGTACAAAGCTAACGCTTTTTATAGGTTTGCGCCGACGCTTTTCGTGCGGTTGCGGCGCTTTTTATCGTATTTCTGCGACTTTACGTTTTATTTCATCGGCGAATTCATTGATAAGTGACGTACAAATATACAAAAACATCCGGAAATTTCCGGATGTTTTGTAAAAATGCATAATGGTGAAGGCCTGGCCCGACGCTGTATTACTGCTGTGCGGCGGTGTAGGCGTTGGCTTTCTCCTTCATGACGGCTGCGCGCTTCTCGCTGTCGGGGTGCGAGGAGAACATCTTCTGCACCGTGGAGGCTTTGGCGCCTTTCGACAACTCGACCAGCTTATTCAGCGAGTTGGCCATGCCATAAGGGCTGAAGCCGTGCTTGACGGCGAACTCGAAGCCGTATTCGTCGGCGGCATACTCCTGCTTCTGCGAGAACTGCGCATCGGTGAAGGCCGTTACGACCTCGCCCAACTGCGAATCGCTGAGCTTGGCCAGCGTGCTGCCCTCGGCGGCTCCGGCGGCGTTGCGCGCTGCGGAGGCGAGGTAGGCGTTCTTCATCGCGTGTTTCGTGTCGGCATGTACCACATGGCCGATCTCGTGACCGATGATCGCCATCAGTTCGTCGTCGTCCATCAGGTCCATCAGGGCCGCGAAAACGCGTATCGAACCGTCGCCGCAGGCGAAGGCGTTGACATCGACCACGAGGTAGACCTTGAAGTTGAGCGGCAGGCCATCGACCTCGGTGATGTTTTCGGTAAGCCGTTTGAGGCGTGCGCCGTAGCTGGTCGAGTCGTCTGCCACGGGGTTGTGGGCATCCATCCACTCGACCGATTCGCGGCTCAGGCGGGCGATGTCGGCATCGCTGAGCGTGATGGCCTTGGCGACGTCCTTGCCGGCGCTGAGGAGCTTTCCGGTATTGAGTTTCTTACCTCCGATTTTGAGTTGCGCGGAGCTCTCCGCGGGAAAGGCCGCTGACAGAAGTACAGCGGCGCATAAAAGCATCAATTTCTTCATATCGGGTGTTGTTTTATTTGGCGTGCAAAGATAGGAAAAACATCCGTATTCCGAAACTATTTTTCGCGGAACATCCGTTTCACATCCCGCCAGTCGCCGTCGTTGGGGGCAGGTTCGACGCTCAGCAAGCGGCAGAGGATGAGGTAGATGTTCTGGTTCTGGAACGACTGCTGGCGGAATCCTTCGCGGAACGCGGGGCCCGAGCCGTAGAAGACCATGTGCATGTCGCGGTCGGCATTGTCGAAGCCGTGGTTGCCGCGTTTGCCCACCGGACGGTCTGCGGGCGAGTAGTCGAGCGTCCAGCCGGTCTCGGGGATCAGCACCAGATTCGTGAGACGCGACGGATGCTGGCCGTAGCGGAAGCGGCGGGGCATCTTATCCCGTTCCCATGCCTCGATGTGCCCCGTGGCGCGCAGTCGGCGAAGCGCCTCGGGAACATATTCCCTGCGGACCTCGATGCCGAACGGAGTTCCCGGGACGGTGCGGACGACCTGCGCGGAGTCGAGCAGGCCGTAGAGGTTCAGGTAACGTTCGGGCGAGAGTTCGGCCATGCCGTGGTCGGCGGTGACGATGAAGTTGATGCGGTCGAAGACCGGCGAACGGCGGATTTCGCGGAAGAAGTAGCGCAGCACGGAGTCGATGCGCTCGGCCTGCGCCACGGCTTCGGGCGATTCGGGACCGTAGGTGTGCATCGCGGCGTCGGGCTGTTCGAAGTACCACATCACCAAATCCGGTATCTCGGCTTCGGGACGCGTCATGGCGTCGATCACCCAGTCGGCACGCTCGTAGTAGGAGGGCTTCGACGAATAGCGGGTCCAGACCGTCGCCTGACGTCCGTTCACGGGAACGTCGCTGCCGGGCCACATGAAGATGTTGGCCGTGAGTCCCTGCCGTTCGACGGTGTTCCAGATCGGTTCGCCGCCCCAGAATCCCGGGATTTTGACATCTTCGGCATCGAAGACCGAGAGCCTGCGGCCCTGCATCTTGTCGAAAAAGGCGTTGTTGACCACGCCGTGGTGGTCGGGATGAAGCCCCGTGGCCATGGAGTAGTGGCTCGGGAAGGTGTTCGACGGGTAGACCGGAAAGACCTCGGCATAGGTGCCGACCCGCGCCAGCGAATCGAGCGTCGGGGTATGGCTGCGGTCCGCGAGGTCCCAGCGGAAAGCGTCCATCGAGAGGATGACGGCATATTGCTTCTCCCCGGGGGCTGCGGAAGCAGGGTAGCTGCCCGCATGGCGGGAGGCGGCGCAACCCGTAAGGGCGAGGAGCAGGAAAAGAAGGAGCGGTCGTTTCATGGGTCGGTGTATTTTATAGTATAAAGATACGAAAAGAAAAAGCGAGTTCAAAACCGGATTGCGTCTGGTCCGGCAAAACTTTCCGCCTTCCTAAAAGTGCCGTTACGGCACAAAAAAGCGTCCCCGGAAAACGGGGACGCTTCGAATCTTTTTCGGGAATTATCCCATGTAGCTTTTGATGTAGTGGTGGTGCGATCCCCAGCGCTCGAAAGCGGCGCGGTCGAGTTCCTCCCGAGCCGAGGGATGCGCCACGCTGATGAGCAGGCGGGCACGCTCCTGCAGGGTCTTGCCGTAGAGGTCCACGGCGCCGAACTCCGTTACGAACCAGTGGATGTGGTTGCGGGTCGTCACCACGCCGGCACCGTCGAGCAGCGTCGGGCAGATTTTCGAGACGCCCTTGTTGGTGATCGAAGGCATGGCGATGATGGCCTTGCCGCCTTTCGACAGCGAAGCGCCGTAGACGAAGTCGATCTGACCGCCTACGCCCGACCAGAATTTCGTGCCCAGCGAGTCGGCACTCACCTGACCCGTCAGGTCGACCTGCAGGGCCGAGTTGATGGCGACGAAACGGTCGTTCTGCGAGATGATATAGGGGTCGTTCGTGTAGCCCACGTCCATCATCAGCACGCCGGGGTTGTCGTCGATGAAATCGTAGACACGCTGCGAACCCATCAGGAAGGTCGAAACCATCTTGCCCGGGTCGGTCTTCTTGGCTTCGCCGTTGATCACGCCCTTCTCCACCAGCGGCAGTACACCGTCGGCGAACATCTCGGTGTGGATACCGAGGTTCTTGTGGCCTCCCAACTGACTGAGTACGGCGTTCGGAATGGCTCCGATGCCCATTTGCAGCGTCGCGCCGTCCTCGATCAGGGCTGCGCAGTTGCGTCCGATGGCCGTCTCGACCTCATCCGGCTCCGAGAACTTGGCCTCGATCAGCGGGGTGTCGTCCTGCACGAACAGGTCGATCTTCGACAGCGGGATCATCGCCTGCCCGAAAGCGCGGGGAACGTGCTTGTTCACCACGGCGATCACATAGTCGGCACACTCCACGGCGGCCAGCGTAGCGTCGACCGACGTACCCAGCGATACATAACCGTGCTTGTCGGGCGGGCAGACCTGAATCATCGCCACATTGCACGGAACGGCTCCGCAGCGATACAATTTCTGCGTTTCGCTCAGGAAGATGGGAATGTAGTCGGCATAGCCGCTCTGCGTCACCTTGCGGACGTTCGCGCCCACGAAGAACGAGTCGAGCTGGAACACGCCCTCGAATTTGGGATCGGCATAGGGTGCCGGACCCTCGGTGTGCAGGTGATGGACATGCACGTCCTTCAGTTCGCCGGCTTCGCCGCGCTTGCACATCGCGTTGATCAGACACTGGGGGGCTGATGCCACCGAGCTCAGATGCACATGATCTCCCGATTTGATGACCTTGACGGCCTCCTCGGGCGTGGTGAAATGGATGGGTTTAGTAGTCATTACTGCCAATAAATTGTAAGTAGTTGATTTTTATGTGTTATTTGCGTTTCACTTCCACCTGTTCGTAGCCCTCGACGATGTCGCCGACACGGATGTCGTTGAACGATTCGATGTTCAGACCGCAGTCCTGTCCGACCACGACCTCCTTCACGTCGTCCTTGAAGCGCTTGAGCGAACCCAGCTTGCCCGTGTAGATCACGATACCGTCGCGGATGACGCGGATCGGGGTCGAGCGCTGCAATTTGCCTTCACGGACCATACATCCGGCCACGGTGCCGACCTTGGTGATCTTGAAGATTTCGAGCACCTCGACCGAAGCCACGATCTCCTCCTTCATCACCGGCTCCAGCATACCCTCGATGGCGTCCTTGATGTCATTGATGGCGTCGTAGATGATCGAGTAGAGGCGGATTTCGATCTCCTCCTTCTCGGCCAGCCTGCGTGCCGAGGCCGACGGGCGCACTTGGAAGCCGACGATGATGGCGTTCGAAGCGGCGGCCAGCAGCACGTCCGACTCCGAAATCTGACCCACGGCGGCGTGGATGACGTTGACCTGCACGGTCTCCTTCGAGAGCTTGATGAGCGATCCTGACATGGCCTCGATCGATCCGTCCACGTCGCCCTTGACGATGATGTTCAGCTCCTTGAACGAGCCGATGGCGATACGGCGGCCGATCTCGTCGAGCGTCACATGTTTCTGGGTCATGATGCCCTGCATGCGGGCCAGTTGTTCACGCTTGTTGGCGATCTCACGCGCCGAACGGTCGTCGTCCATGACGTTGAACGTGTCGCCGGCCTGCGGCGCGCCGTTCAGACCCAGCACCTGCACGGGTGTCGAGGGGCCTGCCGTCTCGACCTTCTTGCCGTTCTCGTTGAACATGGCCTTCACGCGGCCCGTGTAGGTGCCCGAAAGGATCACGTCGCCCACATGGAGCGTTCCGCTCTGCACCAGAATGGTCGAAACGTAGCCGCGGCCCTTGTCGAGCGTCGACTCGATCACCGTACCCTGCGCCCGTTTGTTCGGATTGGCCTTCAGGTCGAGCATCTCGGCCTCCAGCAGCACCTTTTCAAGCAGCTTGTCGAGGTTCATGCCCTTCTTGGCCGAAACCTCTTGGTCTTGGTATTTGCCGCCCCACGACTCCACGAGGTAGTTCATCTGCGAGAGCTGCTCCTTGATGTGGTCGGGGTTGGCGTTGGGTTTGTCGATCTTGTTGATGGCGAAGACCATCGGCACGCCGGCGGCCTGCGCGTGGTTGATCGCCTCGACGGTCTGCGGCATGACGCTGTCGTCGGCCGCGACGATGATGATGGCCACGTCCGTGACGGCGGCGCCGCGCGCACGCATGGCCGTAAAGGCCTCGTGGCCCGGAGTATCGAGGAACGTGATCTTCTGTCCGTTCAGCACCACGCTGTAAGCGCCGATGTGCTGGGTGATGCCGCCGGCCTCGCCTTCGATGACGTTGGTCTTGCGGATGTTGTCCAGCAGCGAGGTCTTACCGTGGTCGACGTGTCCCATGACCGTCACGATCGGCGGACGCGGAACCAGATCCTCCTCCTTGTCCTCGCTTTCGTCGGCGATGGCCTCCTGAATCTCCACCGAAACGAATTCGGTCTTGTAACCGAACTCCTCGGCCACGACCACGAGCGCCTCGGCGTCGAGACGCTGGTTGATCGACACCATCAGTCCGAGGTTCATGCAGGCCATGATGACCTCCGTCGGTGCGACGTTCATCATCGTAGCCAGCTCGCTGACGGTCACGAACTCCGTGACCTTGAGCGTCGAACGCTCCATTTCCTCGCGTTCGTATTCCTCGTTCATGCGCTCGGCCACGGCGTCGCGCTTGTCCTTGCGGTATTTCGCACTCTTGCTCTTGGCACCCTTGGCCGTCAGGCGCGCCAGAGTGTCCTTTACCTGCTTCGAAACCTCCTCGTCGCTCACTTCGGGGCGCACGATCGGTTTGGGAGCGTTCTTACCCTTGTTGCGGCGTCCCTCGCCCGGACGGGGCTGGTTGTTCTGTCCGCCCTGTCCGCTGCGGTTCTGGCCCTGTCCGCCCGGACGGTTGTTCTGACCGCCCTGTCCGCCCTGACCCTGACGGTTGCCGCCGCCCTGCGCATTGCCCTTCGGGGCCTTGCTGACGTCGACCTTCTCCTTCTGGAGACGCTTGCGCTTGTGCTTGCCGCCGGCGACGAAGCCCGACACGTCCATCGTGCCGAGCACCTGCGGACCCGTGAGGGTCACGGTCTCCGGGCGGAAAATATTGTCTTTCGGCGCCTCGGCCTTCGGGGTTTCCGGAGCAGGGGCGGGGGCCGGTGCTACTGGAGCTGCCGGTTTGGGCGCTTCGGGGGCCTTGGGAGCCTCCGCCTTGGGCTGCGGAGCCGGAGCGGGCGCTGCGGCCTTCACCTCGGGAGCCGGGGCAGGTGCCGGAGCAACGGGTTTCGGGGTTTCGGGGGCCTTGGGAGCCTCGGCCTTGGGCTGCGGA